>NZ_JCANUT010000002.1:0-6813 GCF_059569095.1 Propionivibrio pelophilus DSM 12018
CTGAGTAGCAAAATACTGGAATTTCCAATTTTGCGACCTGCGACAAATGCAGGATTGGGATGAATAATATCGGAATGTGACGAGCGATGCAATATTCCTGCATTTTTTGTATTTATCTGGTTTTGCTCATCACTATTGCTAACTATTTGATAATTAACGATATCGAGGATTTTGGCAGGGCCGTGCAAATTGCCAGAGTGAGAACGTTACTCGCAGGAATCCTGCAAGCGATGTAACATTGGGATTTTTGGGAATCCTTTTAAGTCAGCGGGTTAGCCAACTTCCGGCGTTCTTGGTTGCCTTATTGGCAATATTGGAACTTCCGGCCTTCGCCGGAATGACGAATCTAACGGCGGCGCGGAGGCATTGCTGAGCCGTTTCGTCTCGGCGGCGTTGCCGTCGATCGAAGCTGCGCTGCAACAGACCCGGAGCAGGCGATGACCGTAACGGCCGATCCGCGCCCGCTGATCGTCCATGTCATGCATCGTTTCGATGTCGGCGGGATGGAGAACGGCATCGTCAACCTCATCAACCACATGCCGCGTGAGGCCTATCGCCACGCCATCGTCGCATTGACGAAGGTCACCGACTTTCGCAAGCGTATCCGGCGCGATGACGTGGAATTTTTCGCCCTCGACAAGCAACCCGGACACGCCTTGTGGATCTACCCGCAACTGTTCCGCCTGTTCAAGCAGCTGCGGCCGGCCATCGTGCATACCCGCAATCTCGGGGCGCTGGAAGTTGCGGTTCCCGCCTGGGCGGCCGGTGTGCCAGCGCGCATTCACGGCGAACACGGACGGGATTTCGACGACCTCGACGGCACATGCAAGAAAAACCAGTGGATCCGCCGGATTTATCGGCCGTTTGTGACGTATTACATAGCGTTGTCCCGCGACCTTGACCAGTATCTGACTCAATCGGTGGGCATTCCGGCGAAACGGGTGGTCCAGATCTACAACGGCGTCGATGCCGAGCGCTTCCATCCAGCAACTCGACGGGTGCCGATTCCGGGGTGTCCTTTCAACGACGAGGGGTTATGGATCGTGGGCACGGTCGGGCGCATGCAGGCAGTGAAAAACCAGACCCATCTGGCGCGGTCGTTCATTCAGGCGCTGCAGACGACGCCGGAATTGCGGCAACGGCTACGCCTGGTGATGATCGGCGGCGGGCCGTTGCGCGACGAGTCACTGGCCTTGCTCGAACAGGCGGGCTGCGCCGATCTGGCCTGGCTGCCGGGTGAGTGTAACGACGTGCCGGACATCCTGCGCGGACTGGACTGCTTCGTCCTGCCGTCGCTGGCGGAAGGCATCTCGAACACCATCCTGGAGGCAATGGCCTGCGGGCTGCCGGTGATTGCCACCGACGTTGGCGGCAACGCCGAATTGATCGCGGCGGGCACGACGGGAACGCTCGTGGCCTCCGGTGACGTGCCGGCCATGGCAGGCGAGATCGGACGGCTGTCGCAACAGGATGAAATGACGCGAGAAATGGGCAAGAGCGGGCGGCGCCTGGTCGAGCAGAAGTTCAGCATGGAGGCCATGGTGCGGCAGTATCAGGATCTGTATGACTCCTGTGTTAAAAGGTGACGTATGTGTTAGGAAAACGCTGAACTATTCGTCACCCCGGCGAAGGCCGGGGTCCAGTTCGTTGAATTTCCTGGATTCCGGCCTTCGCCGGAATGACGAATCTTCAATAAATCAGGGTTCCCTAAGATCAGGCAGTAACGCTGTACCAGTAATACAAGTTAAGGAATGGATAAAGAGATGACGCTGACTCGTGATCTCATTTTGCGCGATCTCGTTGAAACGAGCGTTTGAGTACCCAGTCAGTCACGATGAATCAAATGGACCTTTCAGACTCCGTCATTCCGGCGCAGGCCGGAATCCAGTATCGGAGAGCAATCGCCGACTGGACCCCGGCCTTCGCCGGAGTGACGAATATCTCAGCACTTCCCTAACTAACAGGGCACAGCAGATTTAAGACAGAAACGGACCAAAGCGATGTGTGGAATTACCGGAATTTTCGATACCCGCGGGCGGCGTGACATCGATCGCGCGGTTCTGACGCGGATGAACGAGTCGCAGCACCATCGCGGCCCGGTGGAGGGCGGGGTACATGTCGAGCCGGGGGTAGGGCTCGGGCATCGCCGCCTGTCGATCATCGATCTGGCGACCGGCCAGCAGCCGCTCTACAACGAAGACCAGAGCGTTTGTGTCGTCTTCAACGGCGAAATCTACAACTACCTCGAACTCATCCCCGAACTGCAGGCGCTCGGGCACGTGTTCCACACCCGCAGCGATACCGAAGTCATCGTCCATGCCTGGGAGGCGTGGGGCGAGAAATGCGTCGAGCGTTTCCGCGGGATGTTCGCCTTCGCCCTGTGGGACCGCAATCAGGACTGCCTCTTTCTCGCCCGCGACCGCCTCGGCGTCAAGCCCTTGCATTACGCGCTGCTGAACGACGGCACGCTGCTCTTCGGCTCGGAGCTGAAATCGCTGCTGGCGCACGGTGGCTTGCCCAAGGACATCGACCCGCTCGCCGTCGAGGAATACTTCGCGCTCGGTTACGTCGCCGAGCCGCGCTGCATCTTCAAACAGGCGCGCAAGCTGCCGCCGGCCTGCACGCTGTTGGTCAAGCGCGGCGAGGCGCTGCGGGAACCGCGTGAATACTGGGATGTGCGTTTCTCGCTCGACCGCCAGATCAGCGAGGCGGAAGCCTTCGAGGAACTCACCGCACGGCTCAATGAATCGATCCGCCTGCGCCTGATGTCGGAAGTGCCGCTCGGCGCCTTCCTGTCCGGCGGCGTCGATTCGAGCGCCGTCGTGGCGCTGATGGCCGGGCTCAACAGCGATCCGGTGAACACCTGCTCGATCGCCTTCAGCGACCCGGCATACAACGAGGCCGAATTCGCCCGCCAGGTGGCCGAGCGCTACAAGACCAACCACTTCGTCGATACCGTCGAGAGCGACGACTTCGACCTGATCGACACGCTGGCCCGTCTCTACGACGAGCCCTATGCCGACAGCTCGGCGATCCCCACCTACCGCGTCTGCCAACTCGCGCGCAAGCACGTGACGGTGGCCCTGTCCGGCGATGGCGGGGACGAGAGCTTCGGCGGCTACCGGCGCTACAAGCTGCACCTGATGGAAGAGGGCATGCGCTCGGCCCTCCCGCTCGGCGTTCGCCGCCCGCTCTTCGGGATGCTCGGCCGCGTCTATCCCAAGGCCGACTGGGCGCCGCGCGTGTTCCGTGCCAAGACCACCTTCGAGTCGATGGCGCGCACTTCGGTCGAAGCCTACTTCCACAGCATGTCGCTGATCCGCGATCCGGAACGCAGCCAGCTTTACAGCGACAGCTTCCGGGCCGAACTCGGCGGCTACAGCGCCATCGACGTGTTCAACCGCCACGCCGCGCGCGCCGGTACCGACGATCCGCTCGGGCTGATCCAGTACATCGACCTGCACACCTATCTGGTCGGCGACATCAACACCAAGGTCGACCGCGCGAGCATGGCGCATTCGCTGGAGGTGCGCGAGCCGCTGATGGATCACCCGCTGGTCGAATGGCTGGCGACGCTGCCGTCCACGCTGAAGCTGAAACGCGGCGAGGGCAAGTATCTGCTGAAGAAGGCGATGGAACCCTACCTGCCGCGCGACATCATGTATCGCCCGAAAATGGGCTTTGCCGTGCCGCTGTCCCGCTGGTTCCGCGGCCCCCTGAAGCAGCGTGTGCGGGATTCGCTGCTCAATGGGCGGATCGCCGAATCGGGCTTGTTCAATCCGCAGGCAATCAGGCAGATCGTCGAACAGCACGAATCCGGCCGACGTGACCACAGCACGCCGCTGTGGACCCTGCTGATGTACGACGCCTTCCTGCGCAACGTGATGGACAGCGCGGCATGAGGATTCTCTACCACCACCGGACCGCGTCGAAGGACGGCCAGGCCGTGCACATCGAGGAGATGATTGCCGCGATGCGCGCCGACGGGCACGAGGTTCGCGTGGTGGCGCCCGAGATCGGCGACCCTGGCAAGATGGGTGCCGAGGTCGGCTGGATCCATCGGCTGAAGGCCTCGCTGCCCAAGGCCGTCTATGAACTGTTGGAACTCGCCTATTCACTGCACGCCTACCGCAAGCTGAAGGCAGCGGCCGCGGACTTCCGGCCCGACGTCATCTACGAACGCTACAACCTGTTCCTGCTGGCGGGCGCGATGCTCAAGAAGCGTCTGGGCATTCCGCTGCTGCTCGAAGTCAACTCGCCGCTCGTTTTTGAGCGGTCGCGCCACAGCGGCGGGCTGGCGCTGCCATCACTGGCGAAATGGGCGGAAGGCCGGGCCTGGCGCGCGGCGGACTGGGTGCTGCCGGTGACGCGCGTGCTTGCCGGCTACGTGACGGCCTACGGTGTTCCCGAGGAGCGGATCGCCGTGATTCCCAACGGGATCAACAAGGCGCATTTCGACACGGCGCCGGCGCTGGATGAGGCGAAGGCGCAACTCGGTCTGCAAGGCCGGCTGGTGCTTGGCTTCACCGGCTTCGTCCGCGACTGGCATGGCGTCGACCGCGTCATCGACTGGATGGCCTCGGAGAATGCGCCGCAGAACGTCTTTTTGCTCGTCGTCGGCGACGGGCCGGCGCGGGAAGATCTGGAAGCGCAAGCGAGGCGCCTCGGTCTGGCGGATTCCGTCCGTTTTACCGGCGTGGTTCACCGCGATACGGTGCCCGCGCACGTCGCCGCCTTCGATGTCGCGCTGCAACCCGCGGTCACGGCATACGCCTCGCCGCTGAAGATGATGGAATACCTGGTGCTCGGCAAGGCCATCATTGCGCCGCGTGCGCCCAACATCTGCGAAATCCTGAGCGATGGCGAGAATGCCGTACTGTTTGACGAAGGCGTGTCGGGCAGCCTCGAAGCGACCTTGACCGAAATCTGCAAGGATGAAGCATTACGCTGCCGCCTCGGCGCCGCCGCGCGCGATACCATCGACCGGCTGCAGCTGACCTGGCTCGGCAATGCGCGCAAGGTCGTCGCACTGGCCGAACAAGCAACTTGCCGTCATGCCGGTGCAGTCCGGAATCCAGGAACGGCCTGCGAAACATCCCCCTGGGTCCCGGCCTCCGCCGGGACGACGAGCGACCACCCCCGTCATTCCGGCGAAGGCCGGAATCCAGAAACAGCCGTTGAAAAAGCCCCCGGGGCCCAGCCACCCCCGGGACGACGCCCCACAGAAAACACCCAAGAATTCAATAAGGAAAATAAAACATGAAAGTCACCGTTATCGGAACCGGCTACGTCGGCCTGGTCAGCGGCACCTGTCTCGCAGAAGTCGGCAACGATGTCCTTTGCCTCGACGTCGACGCAGAAAAAATCCGCATCCTCGAAGAAGGCGGCGTACCGATTTTCGAGCCCGGGCTGCAGGAGATGGTCCAGCGCAATGTCGCCGCAGGACGCCTGCACTTCACCACCGACATCCAGCGCGCCGTCGATCACGGCGCGATCCAGTTCATCGCCGTCGGCACCCCGCCGGACGAGGACGGTTCCGCCGATCTCAAATACGTCCTCACCGCCGCACGCAACATCGGCCGCCTGATGACCGACTTCAAGGTGGTCGTTGACAAGAGCACCGTCCCGGTCGGCACTGGCGCCAAGGTCAAGGCCGCGATTGCAGACGAACTGCAGAAGCGCGGCGTGGATGTCCCGTACAGCGTCGTTTCCAACCCGGAATTCCTCAAGGAAGGCGCGGCGGTCGAGGACTTCATGCGCCCCGATCGCGTCGTCATCGGCGCCGAGGACGAGCAGGCCGTCTTCCTCATGCGCGCCCTTTACGCCCCGTTCCAGCGCAACCACGAGCGCCTGATCGTCACCGACGTGAAAAGCGCCGAACTCACAAAATACGCCGCCAACGCCATGCTGGCGACCCGCATCAGCTTCATGAACGAGCTCGCCAATCTGGCGGAAAAGCTCGGAGCCGACATCGAGATGGTGCGCCAGGGCATCGGCAGCGACCCGCGCATCGGCTACCACTTCCTCTATCCCGGCTGCGGCTACGGCGGTTCGTGCTTCCCGAAGGACGTCAAGGCGCTGATCAAGACCGCGGCCGACGATGCCGGCCTCGGCCTGAAGGTGCTGCGCGCCGTCGAAGAAGCGAACGACGCGCAAAAGCACGTACTGACGGAGAAACTCAAGGCGCGTTTCGGCGACCTTGCCGGCCGGCACTTCGCCGTGTGGGGCCTCGCCTTCAAGCCGAACACCGACGACATGCGCGAAGCCCCCAGCCGCGAACTCATCGCCGATCTCTTTGCCGCCGGCGCGACCGTATCGGTCTACGACCCGGTGGCCATGGACGAGGCGAAACGCATCTTCGGCGACGATGCTCGGCTGCGTTTCGCCACCAGCCCGCGCGAAGCCCTGCGCGATGCCGACGCACTGGTGATCGTTACCGAATGGAAGGAATTCCGCAGCCCCGATTTCGACGCGATCAAGAGTGATCTGAAGCAACCCCTGATCTTCGACGGGCGCAACCTCTACGACCCGAAGTTCGTGCGCGGCATGGGCATCGACTACTTCGCCATCGGGCGCTGAACGGTGACCAGGCCTATCCTCCCCAAACCCCCCGTCATTCCGGCGAAGGCCGGAGGCCAGGGAGTGGGGGCATGCTACCTCCTTTCGCTATTCCAAAAGAAAAAGGTCTCCGCCAGGGAATTTCAGAACTATCCGTCACCCCGGCGTAGGCCGGGGTCCAGTGGGGAGCCTCAAACGCTGTTCCTGGATTCCGGCCTGCGCCGGAATGACGCAGTTTCTCGCTCGTCGTCCCGG